>NZ_CP038019.1 GCF_008805035.1 Eikenella exigua
GAAGCAACCAGATTCAGCCAGGCGGCGTTTCTGGTTTCTTTTATTTTCTGATTCACGGCGGTATCGATGACGTTACTTAAATTGTTTAGCTTGCTGCTTAGTTGGGCACAAGTCTGTTCAATCTGCCGGTTGGCTTGGTTTTCGGTTTCGTGGAGTATTTTAATGATGACGGCACGGAGCTTATCTTGGTTTTGGTTGAGGAAAGTTTCAATGTCCGGTTCGGATTGCTGTTGAATCGAGACCTTCCAATTGTGGGTTGTTTCCTCTATTTGTGACCGGAACTCGTTCAGTAATTCAGTTTGGCCAGTTTTAAGTTGCTCTTCCAAGATTTCCATCATGGTGTATACCACCATGATGGGGTCTTTCGGGCTGATCGGTATCCCATTTTTCTCCAATATGGTCGCCCGTATCATTTTAAGCTTGTCTTCCATAAGCTATCTCACTACCCAGTCAAACCAGGTTAGCCTGGTCAATGGCCGCGAATAGGGTTTCAGCAATGACTTTTAATCGTTGACGCTCAAAAATTGAAAATGATTCGTCGGCAATGGCTTCATCAAAGGTCAGCTGTTTTTCCAACATATCGGCCAAATCCTTCCCTTGCAAGGCCGGGTCTAATTCCGGAATACGGATGATGGCCGAGATTCTGGCACGGTGGGTTTTATAAGCTTTCAACTCTTCAAATGCTTTGCCTTGATAATTGACTTCTCCCCAAAACGGATTAAGCCAAATGACAAATTCTGCCTGTTCCGGGAACTGTTCGGCCAAGGCATCAAAACCGTTGATGGTGTGTTTCAGATTTTGGCCCCCGACGACCGAGGTATGAATAACGATACGGTGGCCGGCTTGATGCAGCATCTCGATCAATTGGTTGGCTAGAATATAAGAACAGAGCGGTACGAAACCGTTGGCGCCAACATCCAGTAACACGTCTTGTTCAGTTGCAATGACTTGTTCAAACAGTTGGTCGAATCGCCGTTTGTCGATGTCGTCCTTGCGCATGATCTCGAATTTTTCCGCCCCCAAGCGTTTGAAGCCGAACAAGGTGGCGTTGATCGGGTCGGTATCGAATATGGTCAAAGGCTGTTGCTGTCTTTGGTAGTACATGGCCAACATCAGGGCGAGAAAGCTTTTCCCGACTCCCCCTTTGCCTTGCAGACTGAAATGTATGGTTGCCATCAGAGTAAATCCTCTTCGTTAGGGGATGAGTTAAATACAAAAGATCGTGATTGCTTAGCTGTCGCAATGATCGGTTTTTTATCCGGCCCGGCCGGTTTTGTCCGTTTGGCAAGCGGTAGAGAATGTGAAGATTGCTTATTAGCTTGCGCAGAGCTGGGCATTTTGGCCGTCGTCGGTTGGTCCAAATATTCCCGGCAATATTGCAAAAATGTTCGGTAGCTGCACCGGATGATGCCGTGATCCAGTAAGACTTGCCATACAAACTGAATCGGCAACTTGGCTTCGATAACCAATGCGGCCACATCGTCTCGGATGCTGAGGAATTTTGCCTTGTGTGCAGATTTGGAGCGTTTTGATTCCCGGCTATCCCGCTTAACAGCCTCAGCCAATACTAGGCTGACAATTTTTGATGGAGTAGAAGCCATATTGTCGGTACTAATAAATACAAAACAAGTTCAAAACAATATTAAACAAATATCTATTATTGGTAATTCTACATCATCTAACAATGGTTTGCACTTTTTTCCTGGCGTAAAAAATCCGGCAAATTTAGTTTGACTAAATTTGGTTTTAAATTACTTATATTTTATATTAGAATCGTAACTATAAATGCTGGGCAAGATAGGTAATGTGACGTATCAATGTCCCATTACTTCCTTATTCGCCTTGCTCAACGGGTATCTTGCTCTGCGAGGCTGGGCAACTACCGTTGCCTCATGGTTCAAACACCAGGAAAGATGATGGGAACTAATAAGCGGAAGTATTCCAAGCGGATTCAAGTGGTCGTCAGTGATGATGAGTTTGCAAAAATAGCCGAAGCGGCCGAGTCGGTAGGACTCAGCCATTCGGCCTATTTGCGTGAACTGGGTTTGGGCTATGCTCCGGCACCGGTTTACGATTTGGAAGCTGTAGAACAGATGATGAAGTTGAATGCTGACCAAGGTCGCCTGGGTGGTCTCATCAAGATGTGGTTGAGTAATGATGAACGCTTGCTGATGTTTGAACGTGAGTCATTAAGCAAGGCTATTTTCGGTGTGTTGAAACAGATCGAAGAGCTTCAGGGGGAGTTATTAGAGGTGGTTAAGATGCGCCGAATTTTAGCCGCTAAAAAAAGGTTCTGAGCATGATTGCCAAAAAAATCCCGATGCGCAATGTTAGGTTGAGCAGTTTTGCTGATTTGGTTACGTATTTGTCATCCAGTCAAGGCATCCATAACCGGGTCGGCAAAATCGCCCTACATAATTTCCAGGTGGAAAATGTAGATTTTGCCGTACAGGATGTGTTGCGGGTGCAAGACTACAATAAAAGCACAAAGGCGGATAAAACCTATCATTTGCTGGTTTCGTTTGCTGACGGGGAGAACCTGTCTGATGAGCAGCTGGCACGGATTGAGCAAAGTATGGTGGAGGCACTGGGTTACGGTGAGCATCAGCGGATCTCGGTGGTGCATCGTGATACCGATAATCTGCATTTTCATGTTGCCATTAATAAAATTCACCCGCAGAAAAAAACTGTTCACGAACCCTATCGGGATTTTAAAGTGTTGGGTGAGCAGTGTCGTAAGTTTGAAATTGCATTGGGTTTGCAGCGGGTAGGGCGCGGCGGCGGCAATCGTGCTGGTATCGATATGGAGGAGATGTCGGGTCTGGAAAGCCTGCTGGGTTGGGTCAGACGTAATGTTGCCGACGGCTTGCGCAAGGCGCAGTCTTGGGAACAGTTGCATCAGATGGTTTTGGAAAATGGTTTAGAGCTGAAACAACGCGGCAACGGCTTGGTTTTTGGTGCCGGCGGGGTCTGGGTCAAGGCCAGTAGTGTTGATCGGGAATTTTCCAAAGCCAAATTGGAACAAAAACTGGGTGCATACCGCCCGCCGCCAGTCGATTTGGCGCGGCCGCCGGTTAAGGCCCGGTATGAAAAAAAACCCTATTCCCGAACCGATACCAGCCGTTTGTATGCCGCCTACCAGGCCGAGCGCAGCAAAACCGAGCGCCGTCGTCGCGAACAACTGGAAGATTTGATGTATGAACGCGATCGGGATATACGGTCGATTAAGGCTAAATACGAATTCAGAATCCGCTTGGCCAAATTGGGTGGGCGGCGTAACCGAACGGTACTCCGTATTTTGTCCAGTCAACGGCGGTTGGAGTTGCAAAGCCGTCGCAGCCAGTACCGTTGGCAGTGTCAATCGGTTTATCAGCAGCACAAACAGCAAACCTGGGCCGACTGGTTGAAGCGGCAGGCGGCCGCCGGTAACGCCGAGGCTTTGCAGGCATTGCGCGACCGGGGAAAACAAGCAGTGTATCGCGGTAACCAGTTTCAAGGTCGGGAAGAGGGCGGCGGTTTGGCAGAAATGCGGGTAGATACTGTGACCAAAAAGGGTACGGTGGTTTACGAGCAGGACGGCTATACTATTCGGGATGCGGGTCAAACGCTGCATTTGGCGGATATTCCGGCTGATCCGGCGGTAGAAAAGGCGTTGCGTTTGGCAATGGCCAAATACGGTCGGCGTCTGAAGGTAGAGGGGACGCAGGACTTCCGTCAGAAGGTTGCCCGTATTGCGGCAGCGGCTGGTTTGGGTGTTGAGTTTACCGATCCGCTTCTCGAGCAAAGTTTCCAACAATACAAACAGAGGTATGTCGATGTCAGAGCAGGAACACACAGCGGACTTGAAACAATTGATGGCGTTGGGAGCCGAGATGGCATCGGATCAATCGACGGCGCCGCTGGAATCGAGGGAACCCGAATCATCTCCGGCGAACGCAATGATGTCGGCAGCCGAGATGACCGCGTCGATGGAGCAGTACGTTCCGGCGCGCACACGCAGTTCGACGACCTTGGAAGGGTTGGCGTTGGAGCGGCCTCACCGTTTGCCGAAGGAGACGACGGTTTGCGAGGAATGTCTGAACGTCGTTTGAAGCAATCGCGAGCCGCACAATTGGCTGATTTGGTGCAACAGTACATTGATGAGCGGGAAGAAAAACGGCAAAAAGGCTTCGATATAGTGCATCATAGGCGGTATAATGCAACTGATGCTGGCTGGCTGATTTTCAACGGAATACGGGAAGTTGGCGGCCATCCAATCGGTCTATTCAAACCGGCGCACCGTGACGAGGTGGTGGTGCTGGGCTTGAGTGATTACGCCCGGCGGCGACTGGGCAAACTCAAATTGGGATCTGAAGTGACCATCAACAAAATTGGTCAGGTACGGATTGGTAAAGGTAGAAATAAGTAATATGGGTATTTTCAGCAAGCAACACCGAAATAATGCAGCCGGCCATCGGGAAGAACCGATTTCCAAAAACAGGGAACGCTGGGTAGCAGTGGGTCTGCTGTTGGGTAGCGTATTACTCGGCCTGTCGGCAGCGACACAGTATTTTGCTGCCGCTGCCGGTTATGACCCTGCTTTGGGTTTCCATATCGGCAAGCTTTATATGCCGTGGAGTATTTTGATTTGGTACGGTAAGTGGCGGTCGGTGTATCCCAAGCCGTTAATGACGGCATTCAGCATCATGTTGGTGCTGGTCACTCTGAGTATGATGGGCATACTGATATGGCGCATTGTCAGAGCAAACACCAATAAGGCACACGAATCCTTGCACGGTTCGGCACGATGGGCTGACCGTAAGGATATCGAAACCGCTGGCTTGCTACCGAAAAAAGGACAGGATAGCGACGGTGTGTACGTTGGTGGCTGGCTCGACAAACAGGGTAAGCTGCATTATTTGCGCCATTCCGGTCCGGAGCATGTACTGACTTACGCACCGACCCGTTCCGGTAAAGGTTTGGGTTTGGTTATCCCGACCTTGTTGTCATGGCCGCACAGTACGGTCATTACCGATTTGAAAGGCGAATTGTGGGCATTGACCGCCGGTTGGCGCCGCCAATACGCCTATAACAAGGTTATCCGCTTCGAGCCGGCCACTGCCGCTGGTAGTGCTGCCTGGAATCCGTTGGAGGAGATCCGTATCGGTACCGAGTATGAAATCGGCGACGTGCAGAATTTAGCTACCATGATTGTGGATCCAGACGGGAAAGGGTTGGTCAGCCACTGGGAAAAAACCGCATTTGCCCTGCTGACGGGCGTTATTTTGTTTGCCTTGTACAAAGAGCGGAAAAACGGGCGGATGGCCACTTTACCGGGGATCGACCGGATGTTATCCAATCCGGAACAACCGGTGCAGGATTTATGGGTCGAAATGGCGACCCATTCCCAGGACTATACCGATGATGGCCGTGAGTTACTGGTGGTGTCCTCCGCCGGACAGGATATGTTGGATAGGCCGGACGAAGAGGCCGGTTCCGTCCTTTCTACGGCCAAATCCTATTTGGCCTTGTACCGCGACACGGTGGTGGCAGCCAATGTCAGCCGTTCGGACTTTCGGATTAAAGACCTGATGAATGACGAAAGCCCGGTCAGCCTATACATCATTACCCAGCCGAACGATAAATTGCGGTTGCGCCCGTTGGTGCGTATTTTGGTAAATATGATTTTCCGGTTGCTGGCGGACAAAATGGAGTTTGAGAACGGGCGGCCGAAGGCCAATTACAAGCATCGGCTGCTGTTTATGGCGGATGAATTTCCCAGTTTGGGCAAGTTGGATATTCTGCAAGAGTCGCTGGCGTTTGTTGCCGGTTACGGGATCAAATGCTACCTGATTACTCAGGATTTGAACCAATTGAAGAGTCGGGAAACCGGCTATGGTCCGGATGAGACCATTACCTCAAACTGCCACGTCCAAAACGCTTATCCGCCCAACCGGATTGAAACGGCAGAACATCTGTCTAAGCTGACCGGTGTTACAACGGTGGTCAAAGAACAAATCACCACCAGCGGCAAACGCGCCAGTGCCATGTTGAGCCAGGTGTCGCGCACGACGCAGGAAGTACAACGGCCCTTGCTGACAGCCGACGAGTGCATGCGCATGAAGGGGCCGGTTAAAGATGCCAACGGTATGGTTACCGAGGCCGGTGATATGGTGATTTATGTGGCGGGTTATCCGGCGATTTACGGCCGCCAGATCCTGTATTTTATGGATCCGGCTTTTTCGGTCCGTGCCAAGGTACCGGCTCCGCGCCATACCGACCGTACCCGTACCTGTATCCGGATCTCGGATGCGCCCAGCGCATTCGACTTGATGACATGATAGCGCGGCGCATCCGGCCGCTGCTTGCGGCGGCTGCCAAGTGGGCGGCCGTTGCTTTAACTGTCGTCTTTGTCCTGTTGGCCACTGCCTATCTGTTGGGTATTCGTTTTAATACTTCCCGCAGCGTTCCCTACGGTTTTTACCGCATAGTGGACAAACCGATTGCCCGGCAGGTTTATGTACGCTTTTGTCCGCCGGATACCGTACCGTTCAGGTTGGCGCGGACACGCGGATACATCGAAGCCGGTTCCTGCCCCAGTGGTGCCCGTGGATTGATTAAAACAGTGGTGGGGATGCCGGGCGACCATTACCGGTTTAGTGATGCCGGTCTGGTATTGAACGGTCATTTGCAGACCAATACCCGTCCGTTGCTTGAGGATGGTGCCGGTCGGTCTTTGCCCTTGAATCGCAGTAGCGGCATTTTGCAGGCGGGGCAATATATCCTGATGGGGAACAACGTGCCCAACTCTTACGATGCCCGTTATTACGGCATCATCAACGAGCAGGATGTGACCGCGGTTTTGGAACCGGTATGGTTGCTGGACTAACTGATAAGGCTGAATCATGAGCAGACTGTATATTGCCGAAAAACCAGACGTGGCGCGTGCTTTGCGCGAGGCATTGGATCTGCCGGCCGAACGGCTGGACGGCTATTTCAAGTGCAGTAACGGCGACATGATTACCTGGTGCTACGGCCATATGCTGCAACTGATGGATCCGGAAGATTACGATCCAAAGTATCAGCAATGGTCACTTGAGCACTTACCGATTGTCCATATCCCTTGGCGTAAAAAACCGTTACCCGACAGTGCCGTCCAGTTACAGCTAATCGGCAAGTTGTTGCAACAGGCAGCGGAAGTCGTGCATGCCGGCGATCCGGATGAAGAAGGGCAGTTGTTGGTGGATGAGGTGTTGGAATATTTTTCTTGGCGCTTGCCGGTCAAACGGGTGCTTATTAACGACAATAATGCCAGCGTGGTACGCAAAGCCTTGGCGCAGATGCGTGACAATGCCGAGTACCGCGGTTTGTCCCAGTCGGCGGAAGCCCGTTCGGTCAGTGATCAGTTGTACGGCTACAACCTGACCCGGGCCTACACCTTAAAAGCGCGGGAGCAGGGATTTAACGGCGTGTTGTCGGTAGGACGGGTGCAAACGCCGATGCTGGGTTTGGTGGTGCGGCGTGACCGGGAAAATCAAAACCATGTCAAACAGTATTACTACCAGGTACAGGGAAATTTTGAGGTATCCGGCCAAGTCTTTTCCGCCCGCTATCAACCGCAACCGGATACGGATGCGTTAGATGACAAAGGCCGTTTGGCGCGGCAGGATGAGGCAGAAGCCATTGCCCGGGAATGCAGCGGGCAGTCGGCAAAAATTTTAGCCGCTAAAATTTCCCACAAAACCCAGGCACCGCCGCTGCCATACAATCTGCTGAAGCTGCAAGCTGATTGCGCCCGCAAGTTCGGCTTGAAGCCGGACCAAGTCAAAGACATTACCCAAGTGTTACGCGAAAAATACAAACTGATTACCTATAACCGCAGCGACTGCCAGTATCTGAATGACGAGCATCATGCGGAGGCACCGGTGATTTTGGCGGCCATCGGGCAGAATGCGCCGCTGTTTGCCCGGGTTTTGGCGAAAGCCGACCCGACCATCAAAAGCCGGGCATTCAATAATGAAAAGGTTTCTGCCCACCACGGCATTATCCCGACCCGGGCAACGGCCGATTTCAGCCGTCTGACCGAAGACGAGCAGCGGATTTATCTGCTGATTGCCCGTTCTTATATCGCCCAGTTTTACCCGGTGCATGAGTTCGACCAAACCGACTTAACCATCCAAGTCGGCCAGCGGCAGTTCGGTTGCCGCAGCCATAGCACTACGGCTGCCGGTTGGCAGGTGCTGTACAAGAACGACCAGGGCAATACAGAAACCCAGCAGGGTGGGGGAGCGGAAGCCATATCGGAAATCGATTTGCGTAACCTCCATCAAGGCGATACCGGCTGTTGCCGGACTGCCGAAGCCGTGAGTCTGGAGACCAAGCCCAAACCGCTGTATACCGTCGATACCTTGCTAAACGACCTGACCCGGGTGGCTAAATACATCCAGAATGACCAACTCCGGAAAATTTTGATTGAAAAAGATAAGGAAAAAGAAGGCGAACATGGCGGCATCGGTACACCGGCGACCCGGGACGAGATTTTACGCAACCTGTTCGACCGTGGTTATTTGGTCGAAAAAGGGAAACATATTGTCAGTACCGAGATCGGTCGTCAGCTATACGATGCCTTGCCGGATCAGGCCAAATATCCGGATATGACCGCTTTGTGGCACCAACAGCAGCAGTACATCGTTAAAGGCGAATTGGATGCCGAACGCTTTGTCCGCAACTTAATGGAATACATAGGCGGCGAAGTGGCTCGGGTGCAGCAGGACGGCATTCAGCTTGCAATCAAAAAATACCCCTGTCCCAATTGCGGCAAACCGCTGCGTCGGATGAAAGGCGGCAAAGGCTTCTTTTGGGGGTGTACCGGTTACAAAGACGGGTGTAAGACTTCTTTTTCCGACAAGGCGGGGCGGCCGGTTCTGGTGCCGAAAAAGCCGGAACCCAGCAGCAAATATGAATGCACGGCCTGCGGCAGTAAATTGATCAGACGGGCCGGTAAACGTAAAGGAACGCATTTTTGGGGGTGCAGCAGTTATCCCGACTGCAAACAATATTACCCCGATCTCAATGGGAAACCGGACTACTCACAGACGAAAGGATGAGCAATGGATACAACAAACGATGTAATTGCCCAGAAAGTATTGGATTTGGACGTGCCGGGCGTGGAAGTGGCATTCGATCCCGAAGAGGCCGAGGCATTGGGTGCGTTTGTGGAAACGGCATTGGAAGAAGCCGATGCGCGCGCCTCCGTCATCGATTTGGCCGAAATATCGGCTGAGGAGGCATAACATGACGGCCAAAAAACCGTTCTACCAACAAGTAGCCGATAAACTGATCGAACAGTTGCAACAAGGAACCGCTCCCTGGCAAAAGCCGTGGGATGGTGAAGGTATGCCAGACCACATGCCCCACAATACGATTACCGGTCGCCGTTATCGCGGCATCAATAATCTGTGGTTGCTGGCACAACAACGGCAAGATCCACGTTGGATGACATACAAACAGGCTGCCGCAATCGGTGCCCAGGTGCGTAAAGGCGAAAAGGGCACGGTCATTGAGTATTGGAAGTTTACTGAAGAAATCAACAAGACCGATGAGCAAGGCCGCGAAATCATTGGTGCAGACGGCAAACCGGAAAAACAGACGGTGCAGCTGGAGCGACCCAAAGTATTTCATGCCGTGGTGTTCAATGCCGAACAAATCGACAATCTGCCGCCATTGGAAATATCGCCGCTGGCTTGGAATCCGGACGAACGGGCAGAAACCATCCTGCGCAATTCCGGTGCTTTGATCCAGCATCGCGCCGGTGACCGAGCATTTTATTCGCTCAGAACCGACAGCATCACCCTGCCCCTGCGTGAGCAATTCGCTGATGCGGGGCATTACTATGCCGTTGCCCTGCATGAATTAGGCCATTGGACCGGGCATGAGACCCGGCTAAATCGTGATATGTCCCATCCGTTCGGCAGCGAAGGTTATGCCCGGGAAGAATTGCGGGCAGAAATCGCATCTTTGATGCTGAGCCAGGACTTGGGCGTTTCTTTCCATCCCAAACAACATGCCAGCTATGTAGACAGTTGGATTAAAGCGTTACAAGATGATCCGATGGAAATCATGCGGGCCGCTGCTGATGCGGAAAAAATACATGCTTATGTTATGGAACTGGCCCAGATGCAGACAGTTGAGCAGCAGCAGGAGGAGAGTATGGGGCAAACCCAGCAGAACATAGATGAAGCCAGTCTGGATGCGGAACGGCAGGCTCTCCAGGCTGTTCAAGATGGATCCATCGCTGAATCGGTCGACTCATTGGTCAAAGAGCACCGTGTATCAGATCTCAAACAATTAGATGCCATCGTGGCCACGATAGAAGAGAGTGGTCGGCAAGGTGCTTTTTGGCAGCGGCATCAGCCGCCGGCAGACGAAGCAGCTTTTTTGGTTAAGTTGGTTGAAGCCAGAACGGTCTTGGATGATGCTGTGCACCAGATGGCAGCCGAGGTCGAGTCGGTGGCCGAACAGCTGCAACCGTTCTTGCCGCCGCAATCGGATGACGAGACAGTCAAAATCGTATCTGATGAAAAACGCTATGTACAAATCCCGTATGCGGACAAAAATGAAGCCAAAGCCCTGGGTGCCCGTTGGGATAAGGAGAAGAAATCCTGGTATATCCCCCCTGGCGTTAATCAAGCACCATTTGAAAAATGGTTGAACAGCCCGGTCAATCAGGCACAAACGGTTAGTACCACGGAACCGGCCGCCGACAAAATTCTGATTGATGTCCCGTACCGTGAAAAAAATGATGCACGCGCCCTAGGTGCCCGTTGGGATAAAGAACAGAAATCCTGGTACATCCCGGCTGGCACCAATGCCGCCCTGTTTGCCCGCTGGATGCAGGCGAAACCGGAGGTTGTTGCAGAAGAAGCGGCTCCCGATTCAATGCCGCAAGATGCGGCGGTCGAGCAGCAAGCAGCTGCGGTGCAGCAAGAACGGCAGGCAATCCGGCAGCAACAGGGTGACCAAACGCTTGAACGGGTGTATTTGGCCGTACCGTATGCCGAACGCGGTGCAGCCAAGGAACAAGGTGCCCGCTGGGATAAGGCCAACAAGTCTTGGTACATCACCAGCGATCATCCCAATTTATCGGCCGTTGCCAAATGGCTGCCGGAAAACCAAGCGCTTCAGAGCGAACCGGCGATGTCGCCGCAAGAAGAGTTTGCCGATAAGTTGCGTGAATTGGGCTGCGTGGTGGAGAAGGGGCATCCGTTCATGGACGGGCAAAAGCACCGCATTACCACGGTTGGCGATAAAGCCGGAGAGAAATCCGGCTTCTACATCGCTTATCTGGATGGGCATCCGGCCGGTTATGTGAAGAATAACCGGACCGGCCAAGAAGAGCGTTGGAAAGCCAAAGGTCATAGTTTATCGCCGGCAGAAAAAGCTAAACTGGCTGCCGAAAGTGCCAGCAAACTTCAACAGCGCGAAGAACAAAAGCGGCAGGCGCAAGAGGCGGCGGTTGAGCGCATCAAACACTATATGCGCGGTTATCAACCGGTGTCGGAACCAACCCCTTATTTACAGACGAAAGGCATCCAACCGCAACCGGGTATTTTTACCGACCGTACCGGCCAGAAAACCTATATCCCGGTTTATAACATCGAGGGCGAATTGCGTTCGATGCAGTATATCCAACCGGACGGCACCAAACGTTTCGCCAAGGACAGCCAACAGGAGGGCGGTTTGCACGTCGTGGGCGCCCGCGACCTACAAACCGCCAGTACCATCGTGTTGGCCGAGGGCTACGCCACCGCCGCCACTATTAACGAAGCCACGGACGAGACCGTGGCCTGTGTCGCCGCGTTTAATTCCGGTAACCTGCCGTTGGTGGCCGCCGAATTAAGCCGCCGCTATCCGGAAAAACAATTTTTGGTTGCCGGGGATGATGATTTGGCGGTGCAGGCCAAACAAGGGCGCAACCCCGGACGGGAAAAAGCCATGGAAGCAGCGGCCGTGTTGAACTGCCCGGCGGTGTTGCCGGTTTTCGCCCCCGGCGAACAATCGGCTGATCAAAAAGCGTTCACCGATTTCAACGATTTGGCACAGAAATCGGCGTTTGGCCGTGAAGGCGTGGCCAAACAAATCGGTGAAAAAATCCGTGCTCAGGCTGTTACCCAAACGGCTCGGCACGACCGGAAGCCGCCTCAGCCAGAACGGGAGCAAGCCGTAGCAGTTAAAAAACGCAGTGGTCCGCGTCGTTAGGAGAATAGCTTGGATCGTAGGAAATTTTTACAGGGTGCGGTTGGTACGCTGGGTGCCGGTATGCTTGGTTTGCCGACCATTGCCCTGGCTGACGACAATCGTTTTTGGCTGCGTGACCGCAAATTATCGATATATCGGCCGGCTTCAGGCGAAAGGCAAAATGTTACATTTTTCAAGGACGGCCGCTATTCACAAGATGGTTATCGGCGGTTGTGCTGGCTGTTTCGTGACGTAGTGGACGGCAATGCCGTCATTGCCATGAATATCAGCCTGTTTAACCTGCTGTTCGCCCAGCAGCAGTATCTGCGTGCTATTGGCCGCAGCAATCCGCTGTTGGTCTTGCACAGCGGCTATCGTACCCGCCGGCACAACAATACTTTGGAAGGGGCAGCAAAAAATTCACGCCACTTGGTCGGGGATGCGGCCGATTTCCATTTCCGACAGGCGACGTTGGAGGAAGTGCTGGCACTGGCCAGGCGTTTTCGGGTCGGCGGTATCGGGACGTACAGTACTTTCGTACACAACGACATCGGTCGCTACCGTGAGTGGCGCGGTTGATAAACGGGCTACCTGAAAATCTTCAGGTAGCCTGTTATGTAAAGAAGTTACTTTTGCCACAAAATTGAGCTATAATAAACTTACTGCAAGAGCTTTTTTAAGACACATTAACCAGCGAACGGGTGTCTTAATGTGGGCAGTCTGGCTGTCGCTAGCCAGTTCAGTAGCTCAATCGAAAGATTGGTATCCGACCCCATGAGAGCTAAGGAGAGGCTGCGGCTACTACTTCAAGCACCTAACATTAGGTGCTTTTGTTTTGCCTGGGCATCGTGCCTATTTTTGTGCCGCGAGCCATTGTTCCACCGAAAGCGGTTACGACGGAATAGGTAGTCAGCCCGTCCCTTTCCTGCCGTTCCAAAACAACCGTGCCCAATCGAAAGCGTACAACCATAGGCCGGTGAAAACCGCGCATATTGCTAAATTCGCAATGAATCCCTGCTCCGGGCTGTAATATCATCTTCACATACAGACAGACACCTTCTTCATCGCAAGGCAAATTATGTCGATTTAAATCCGCCGTATGCTCCGCCAAAATATGTGCTGCCCCAAAACCGCGGTTAGCCCCTCGGTGTTCTCCGTACTTCACTACGATTATGCCAGGAGGAAATGTATGTTTATGGGGTTCATTCAGTAACGGGAACTGCCCAATTTCTTTGATTATTCGATTTCTCATCTCGTTAATCCTTTATTTCTAGATATCTTATGAAAAAGCCGAGTGAATTTCAAGCTTGTAGATATATTTATTTATATGCGTCTGAAATTCAGTGTACGGCTTGATTTTTATTGGCATTGTAAATGGATGGGCAATTTACCTATTAATTATTGACCTAGTTAATTAACCTATGTACAATACAAATTATTGACCAAGCGGATGGGATGGCCAACAACCTATACTTAATTTAGCTAAGGTGGTTTTATGAAGGTAAACTATAGAAATGATGAAAATTGTAAAGAATCAATAGAAGGGTTGTTAAATGGTTGTTGACCTTAATAAGGTGCTTACAGAGATGAATCCGCCGCCGATGTTTGTAGATATAAGAAAGCTACTCCGGTTGCAGTATAACCGCTCGATAGACAGTGAAGTATTGAAAATATACTCAGGTAAGGTTGATGCTGATATGCAGGATTGGTTAGCGAGGAAGGCGGCATACTGCTTACTAAAAGGAGATGGAGATAATGCATACGCTTGGATAGAATTTATTTTGGCATTGGATATAGATAATACAAAAATTATTGTGGATTACATTAACGGTAATCAGGATTTATCATAGACTGGAGGTATCATGGAAGAAAAAGAAAATCTGAAAGGGTTGTTATCTAAAACCTATGAATTAAGGGATGGGTTAAAGAAAGATTATAGATTTGCTTTATTAATGGAGGCTATATCTATATTGTCGCTTATTTTAGGAGTTATGAAGTTAAATAATGATGTATGGGTCTCGCCATTTGTTTTAGTTCTTCTTGGGACTAGCCTAATTTTTGGGTATATGATTGTGAGAGGTTTCTTTTTACTAAGAAGAACAATGGCTGTTATCATTGCGTTGGAATATGAAATTAAACAGAAGAGTAAAAATGAAAAAATGTAATGAATAAAAAAGCCAAAATCGCCCGCATTTATTGTCGGGTATCCACTGTGCATCAAGATTTGACCCGGCAGATGGCGTTAGTCGAATGGGCAGAGCAGCGCGGCTATTATGTAGCCAAGGTATATGCAGAAAAAGCCAGCGGTCGCACAGCTAACCGTGAAAAGCTGGCCGAAATGATAGACGACCTGAAACAAGGGGAAGTGGTCATTGTAGAAAATATCGACCGTCTAACCCGTCTGCCTATCAAGGAGGCGGAAAAGCTGATCGGCCGAATTAAAGCTAAAGGCGCACGGCTGGCCATGCCCGGCGTGGTGGATTTAGATGATTTGTATCCGGCCGACAGTATGGCCGGTATCGTGATGGATACCGTACAAGACCTGTTGCTGAAGATCGCCATGAAATCGGCCAGCGATGATTACGAACTGCGCCGAGAGAGGCAGGCTGCCGGATTCGCTCGAGCTCGGGCAGAGGGGCGCAGCGTGGGTGGGCGCAGAATAGACCAGAAGCGTATCGATGCCGTAGCCTTTTGGCGTCAAAAAGGTTTGTCAATCGCGGAAACCGCCAAAGCATTGAGTTGTTCGCCAGGCACAGTTAAGCGAATCTGGCGGAAGATACAGGCTGGTGAATATAGGGTTTCCGGCAATAAGCTGCCCGAAAAATAGGCAGAGCCGGTGCGCTAGCATAAATTCAAGTGTTTATGCCGATCTGGCAGCCGTTGTTCATGGGGTTATGAACAGGGTTTGTGGAAAACTTGCCGGAGCAGTCTTTAACGAAGAAAGGAAATATCATGGGACATACTGAAAAAAGAAGTGTTACTGACGTTTATGGTGAATTGGTAAGGGATATGGAACGAAATGCGGCTGATCCAGAAAGTCGATTTTTTAATGGGGTTAGGGCAGTAATCATTGGTGATAGGATTAAACGTGGTGAAGAGGTAACAGAAGAGGATAGAAAGCTCTGGGAGCAAAAGGTCGTTGCATCTTTGACAACAAAAAGAGATAACTAACTTATTAGGAACTGACTATGAATACAATTAAACCTACTGGTCGTGATGATACCATTAAGATGATAAAAGAAGCTTGTGAGAAAAACCGTCGGATGATGGAAGACAAGGAGTACTGCAAGAAAATAGAGGCTGAGTTGCATTACACTGTGGATTCTCCAGCAGTACAAAAGTTGCGTGAAGAGTTAAAAGTATTGAGAGGTCAGAGAGAACAACAGGAGGTGGCTGCCGATGGTGGCGCTTAACTCCGAAATTAAAGAAAGAGATTTTTCAAATTCACCAGAACTGGCAGAAGTTCAAAGAGAAGCTATTGACCAGGCTAGCCGTTATACTGGTGAAATGCTTGAAAGATACAATCAGCATCCAGATACTTCCGATGGTCGCTATATTTGTGCGGACACCTTTAAAGAACTTTTTGCAGTATTTGAGAATAAAGATGATCGAGCCAAGGTCAACAATGCAATTCATAACTCGGCTGCCGTTTTATCCGCCACACAGTTTGATGAAATATTGAAACGGGAAGAACCAGACAAGAGTCAAGCTATTTTTGTTACGGGGATTCCTGGGTCGGGTAAGACTACAACAGTAAAAAATATGATGATGCGGGAGAATACAAAGTTACTCTTTGAAGGACAGCTTGCACGGCCGCAACCTGCTTTCCATAAGATTGAGCAATGCTTGGGAAAAGGGTTGGAGGTTACTGTTGTGGCAGTCAGTATGACAGCAGAACGGGCTTTAGATAATACGTATAGGCGATTTAATGAATACGGGAGGGGTGCAAGCATTGGCATCATGGCTGATATTCAAGCCAATTTACCCAATGGTCTTAGACAAATTCATGAAAGATTTGGCAATGCAGTCAAAATTGTTGGTATCAACCAAGATAAGAATAGCGAGTTTCTTGATAGGTTCGATGATGTTCTCAACATGCTTTCCTTGGGGTCTCAAGACCAGATATTAGGTAGGTTGGCTGGAAAGATTCAGAGTGACTTGGTAACCGGGAAGATTGATGTATCCTGTTTCAATCAAGCCAAAGGCAGCATGAATTTAGAAAGCATTTTTGCTGAGAAAGAGTACGTGCAACAGAGGGTAGTAGTTAATTCTAAAAGTGTTGTGTTGGAAGCTAAACTGGCAAGCGGTATTTGGACGAAACTCAAAATAATACCAGTACAAGGGATGAAGGGCGGTGTTTATCCGTTGGGAACGGCCAAACCGGCCGCAGCCGACCAATCTTATGAAGGCGAAATTGTCTATAAGGATAATGCGTCGATTTTCCAGCAAACCAAGCAAGGGTTGGTTCGGCATCAGAACACCGAGCAGCTGGCCGGTCAGGTACGGATAGGGCAGCACTATGCCATCGGCAACGGCCAAGCCAAGGCAGTCAGCCTGACAGCCAGCCGGTCGATGAAGCAGACACATGGTCGTCGGCTTCGATAGGCAGGGCGGGATATAATAAAACAGCATAAAGATGAAAGGAAGGGTGATGGCTGAATTAACTCACGAACAGAAACAGAAATTGTTGGCCGAATTTGAACGGCCCAAGGTGGTGAAATACAGCCCGGAAGAGATCCGGTCTGGGAAAGAAATCTATATTCAGGTGGTGGCCAGCTGTGCATTGGAGGGGCATGCCCCAGATGATTTTGGCAAAGTGGTAACGATGGAACGTATTCGTGGTGAATTAACTCCGGAAAAAGAGCTACAAATTTTATTACAGCAAGATCCGGTTGAGACAGAACGAATCCAAGCGAAAGTCGCACGTTTGCAAGAGTTGGGATTATCGTGGAAGGATTTATAGGATAAATCATGGGGCTTTCTAACGAAGAGCAAATGGAGTTCAACCGGGTTGTTACTAGTAATTTACAAATGGCAGTTGTCGAGTTAAGAGCAACCCAAGATTTTTCTTTCCATGGTTTGAAGCAACTTCATGATAAAACATTCTTTCCTAGCCCTAGTTTGCCGGAGAGAGTCCGGGTGGAAATGAATAATTTTTATCAAATGCGCCCGGCAAGGGAGGATTGGGGTGGGAAGTTGCGCTTTAATATCACTCCGTATCCGTATGAGACGTATTATTCGCCGTTGGAAAAAGCCGATTATCAACAGGTGGAACGGGTCATTGGGCTGGCGAAATATGCCAATACCAAAGACTTACCATTTGAGGAGAAAGTGCAACGGTTGGCTCAAGTTTATGCCGAGGTCGACTATCTGCATGCCTTTTGGGATGGCAACAGCCGGGTGAATCGGGCCTTTGTCCAAGAGTTGGCGGCCAGTTCCGGAGTTGAACTCGATTTCAGTAAAGTCAGTGAAAAGGAGATGTATATCGCCCGGGATAAATCTCTGGCCGAACTGAATCTAAGCCGGCGTCCCGAGCAGTTGAAAAACCTGACGCATATGAATCCCAACCCGTACGTTAGCTTGCAGGGATCGCTGGAGGAGTTGAATCAGTATTACCCCAAGATAGATTTGCCTTCGGTATTTCGGCAGATTGCGGTGGAGCGGGCAATTCGCCAAGAGCTCGATTACAGCCAGGTGCGGGCGGTGGTCAATTCATCTGGTGTTGTGCTGCAACAGAAAACCGGCGATGCCTGGCAGGATGTCGAGCGAATACCGGCAGAAGGGATGAAGGCCGGTATTTATCCATTGGGCACGGCCAAGTCGGCTATTGCCGGCCAATCCTATGAGGGTGAGGTGGTTTATCGGGACAACGCTTCGATTTTTCAAAAGACCAAGCAAGGGCTGATTCGGCATCAGAATACCGAGCAGTTGGCCGTCCAGGTAAGGGTAGGGCAGCGCTATAGCATCGGTAAGGGGCAAGCCAAGGCAGCCAGCCAGACCGTCAGTCGGTCGATGAAACAGACGCATAGTCGTTGGATTCGATAATAGATGTAGTATTGATTGCAACTGCAAAACTTTTGTTTTACAATTGCAGCCAATTTAAGAGGATATTTGTAATGCGTAGTGTAAATTTTAACATCCGTATGGATGAAAGCCTCAAGGAGCAGTCATTTCCGATTATTGAAAGTTATGGCCTGACTCCTGCTCAAGCAGTCAAGCTGTTTTTGCGGCAAATTGCTGATACCCGGACTATTCCGATTTCTTTCAGTCATAAAGCGGGACATATTCCAAATCACTTGACTGAACAAGCGATTAAGGAAGCTCGGCTTGAAGCGGTGAAGGCGAAGCAATATGGTTCGATTGACGAGGTAATTGGCGCAATACAAAAAGTTGCAGGGGAATAGCTTATGGATTAGATATTTAGTAAGCTGATTTTCTTGTAATATTTGTATTGCTTTTTATACCTTCAGTGAAAGGAAAAAATGAGCAATAACAATAACTGTTATCGAGAAATCAGTATGACTGGTCAATTTAAACGCGATGTGAAGAAGCATTGTTCTGAATTGATTTCAAAAGAAGGAATAGAGATATTAGGCAAATTAATTAGGGACTTGCCTCTGCCAGAAAAATATTCAGATCATAAATTAAGCCATAATTGGGCAGATTGTCGCGATTGCCACATAAGACCAGACTTAGTACTGATATATAGAAAAACGAAAGAAAACGTATTACAGCTCATCCGTTTAGGGACTCATTCCGAGTTGTTTAAATAGTATGAACATACCCTACGTAGATAAGTAAGATAGGAAAAGACCCAACACTATGTATTGTTGGGTCTTTTTCTTACTTTACTATTGGATTGCTCGATCGCCAAACCACCGAACTGGTGGTTCTCGGGTCAGTATAACGGGCAGTGGCAGTTCGCTCCCTGACCACTGTCGCCGGTTGTAGGCTCGGCCGTCTTTCTTGGCGTCTAACCGGTTCGTGTCGAATCGGCCGGTTGCGTTCGGCCGCGACCGCTTGGGTGGGAACGGTTGAATTGGGTAAGTTGGCCGTTTGGATGCCGTGCGCTTGAAACCAGTTGCGCCACATCTCGGCATGCCGGATCAATTTTTGCCGGTATCGGCTGTTGAATCGTGGGGTGTAGGAATGGTAATTGGCCACCCGGGTCCATAAGTCCCCCCGGTCGCGCACGATGTGCCGCTTGATGCGCCAAGCGGCCAAGAAGTAGGAATAGCAGCCCGGCCGAGCCGCATCTTGCGGCGTGATACCGTATTTGGCCAATGTGGCCAAATACGCGGTATTCAACTGCATGGCACCGACATCGTGGGTGCCGTTTTTGTTGCGTACCCACTGGCCAGGCCGGCCGTTTTCATTGCTTGCTACGGCCAACAGAATCAACGGATCCAGCTGGTATTGGGCGGCGGCCTGCACCGAACAAACCGCCCGTTCCTGCTGTACTGCCGGCGGCAAATCTATTGCCATTACCGATCAACCCAACGGCCGCCGTTGCGCTCATCCCCGACATAATGCACCCGCTCTCCGGTCGTCGTCCATCGGTGCTGATGGTAGGCTTGGCAATAGCTGGGTTTGGCGTTTCGGATATAAGGCACCTTGACGTCCTGCCAGCCACCATCTCTTTGTGTGCCGACCCAAACGCGTTTGGTGTAGGTGGCACGGTTGATCTGGTTCAGGGCAGCCGCATTGCAGCGGCCGGCGCCGTTGGCGATGGCGTCAATCAACTCAGGCATATTGTCCTCGTTACTGGAGGGACACAAGCGCAGGAAATCTTTCCTGGCGTTCAAGGTTTGGTGCAGCTTGCGGTGTCGGATAGAGAAATAGCGGTTCAGCGATGGGGCGCACTCCGTCGGCCGCTTGCCGGAGGACAGGCACAAGATCGCTTCACAAGCCAGTTTGGGGTCGCCGGTCAGTACGCTTTCAGCGGACGGCCGGTTGTTTTGCCGACCGTTGCGGTTACCGCCGGTTTGCCCGGTGTTAGCCGGTGCTGCCGTGCTGTTTTGTTGGTTGCCGTTGTTACGGTTATAACTGCGGCCGTCGGTGGCGGTACGACCGCTGGAAGCCGAGTTCAGGGCATCATTCAGGTTTTGGCCGAAACTGAGGCCGGTGCAGGCCAAGGCGGCCAGCATGATCGCAAGTTGGCGTGTTTTCATAGGTTCTCCCTAAGATTATTGCTGCTGTTGTTGCTGCGCCCGGTTGCGGGCGCTGACTTCTTTTAATGCTTGGCGTACTAAACCGACTCCGCCCAGCAGCATCAGTGCGGCATTGAGCATGGAGCCAACCACGCTTTTTGCCGAAAACCCGATGCCTTCATTACCGCTGCCGCCGGCCAGGCTGCCCACCATTGGCGGTACCTTGGTGCATAAAATCGCCAGCGTCAGGCCGACTAGCAACAATACCGTATAGTGGAATAGCATAAAGCCTTCCGTTTGACTCACCATGCTGGTAATGATGTTTTTACCAATTGCCATCATCAACATCATGGTCATCAGTTGCAACCCGATATTCAGCAGCTGTCGATAATAAGAGATAGCCATGTCGGAGGTCCAACGTCCGCCGCCGAAGCCCAGTACGAATAGTCCGGCAGTCATATATATCCAGGCAGCGATATACAAAAGGGCGTAGTTGATTGCAATGAGTACCAAAGCAAAGAAAGTCACCACCATCATCAGGATGGCGACAAACAATTCCGGATTGAGCCAAGAGGCTGCATTGGTAATATCTATTAGGTCGGGTATTTTGACTGCTCGGATCGAGTTGGCGGCCGCAGCACGGTTCCACATATCAAACAATGATTGTACGAAGCCGGCCGTTTTTTGTGTTTCACCGCCGGTACCGGCCTCAACCCCCAGTTGGTTGAACGAATTGATGATGGATTCGCTGATGGCAAAACCGTTTTGCAGCAGCCACCAGAAAAAGCCGATGAACAAAATCAGGCGGATGGTTTCGGCGAAGAAGGCGGCAATATCGTCTTTACGGAATACCAGATCAATGCCGGTATAAACCACGCTGATGGCGGCCAGTGACCAAAACAACCAGCTGGCGGCAGTAGTCAGGGCGGTTACCCATTTGCCGGTGCCATCCCGGAAGGTATCCATTATCTGATCCAATACGCTGGCATCCACTGGGTTGTTGCCGGGGTCAAGTTTTTCCGCATCCGAGGCGCTTTCCAGATCTCCGTCTTCGATTGGTTGGATAGGTGTGCCACGTCCCTTGGCCATCCTGTCGGCCATATCGCAGATCGAGGTTTTATTGATGTCGCGGAAACCGCCGCAACGGCCGGAATTCAGCATTTTTTGACAGTTGCCGACCCCCAGTTGCACACAGGCTAAAACCAGCTCTCCTGTTACCGGTCGGCCGTCAAAGGTTTTCATTTGCATCAATCGTCGCACCACGGGATTGCGCAACCCGTCCGTAGTCAATTTTGACCAGGCATTAAGCTGGGTTTGCAGACTGGCGAGTTTGTATTGCTCCGGCGACATATGGGCATAAGCGCGGATATTGCGGTGGTTCAATTGCAATACACCGAAGCAGCAGGAGCCGTTATAGAGGTGCAGATAGCCGCCACTTTCTACATTGATGGCTAGATTGGCCACGGCGTTGGCATTCTGTTTTAACCAAGGGCTGGCATAGGGTGAATTGCGAACAGCATCAACAATTTGTTGATGTGTGGCACGTTGCTGGGAAAAGTAGGTTACTTTTCCCATCGCTGTTGTCGTCGACAACAGGAACAACAGGCACAAACCGATCAGTCGACACCAGATTGCCGTTAGCCGTTGCATGATGGGCTTACCTTAGCTGAATAGAGCGGTCGCATTCGCGTGTATGGCGACCATACATGATGGTGCGGAAACGTATGGTTTTGCTGGCGGCATCGTAGGCGTATTCGGTATGGTGCCGGGCCAGATTACCTGGTTCGTCATCCAGATTCAGGTAGCAGTAATTGGGCAGGTCGCGCACCGTGGTGCGGCCGCTGGCTTTATGGCGTTGTACCACCCGCATTGTGCAGGTCGAGTAGGTAGGCTGAGCCCTTGTTGTGCCGTCGCCGTTGGGAGGAGCTAGGCAGGTGCCGCCGGGTATATCGCTATTATCCAGCATGGTGAAAATATAGTGGTTCTCGGTGGTATCGACTTCGGTCAGCAGCGCAAACGCCACATCACGCGGCCGCAGGCGGTTGCCCCACACTTCGCGCACGGTTTGCGCCTGTTGCGGGGTGCCGGTTTTTCGGTAGAAATTAAAGGTGATTTCCGGCATCTGTTTCCAAGCAGTCCGTCCCGGGGCATTTTGTGCCGCTGCCGGCAGTGTGCAGACAACCAATCCGGCTGTCAGTAGTAAGGCAAATGATTTCATCAGCTACTCCTTATCAGGGTTGGGGTAGCCAAGGAGCCAGGCGGTTACCACCCGTATTCCCCTTGGCGCCAAATCTATGCTTCCGGATCGTGATCCGGATTCCGTTCACGTTGTTGGCGGCGCTCCCGCTCTTCACGGATTTGGTTGGCCAGCTTCCCGCCGCGGGTTTGATTCATCAGGATCCGGCCGGCGGCGGTACTGATGGCTTGAATGGTACTCATGGCAATGGTTTTGCTGGCCCCTTCCGCCGCAGCGGTATCGTTTTGCCCGGCGGCGGCCCGGCCGCCGGCATCGCCGCCTTTTTGCCCGCCACTGTCGGCTTTGCCGCCGGAGGCTTCCGGCGAACTGATAGTGTTGCCGCCACTGGTGTTGCTGCCGGCAACGTTGGTGGCTTGGGCGGTCGCTGCGGTGTTGCGGTTGCCTTCTGCGATCAGCGGCTGGCCGTCTTGGCTGGCGCTGTTGTCGGCCGAACCGGAATCACTCAGGGCTTCCATCGCACTGCTCTTGTGGTGGCTGTCGCCGGTTTCGCTTTGCGTACCGCCGCCTTGGTTTTTACCACCTTGGCTGACACTGTCTTTTTTCAGTTCGCGTACGGCTTTGGCAAAACCGGCCAGTTCCAAGGCCGCGCCCGTCATGGCTGCCGTGGCCGCCATCACCGCGCCGCCACCGAAGGCACCGACCCCGTTGCTGCCGCTGCCGCCGGCAATCGAGCCGACCATTTGCGGGACTTTGTTGGATAAGATGAATAGGGTGATGGCCACCAGCAGCAGCACCACGAATTTGAAGAGTGCCATAGATTGGACGGCCTGACTGGCTTCTCCCATTACATTTTTAGCAATACCAATCATCAGGATCATGGTCATCAGTTGCAACCCGATATTCAGCAGCTGTTTGAAATAGGCCACCGCCATGTCCGAAGTCCAGCGCGAACCGCCGAAGCCCAATACGAATATGCCGGCGTACAAATACAGCCAGACCGAGATTTTGAGTAACAGGAAATTGATTGCGATCAGTGCGATGAATACTGTGGTCAAGACCAGCATAAGGATGCCGGCCAGTAGCTGAGCGCCGCTTAATTGGCTGGTACTTTTGACAGTATCTGCCCACAGTTTAAAGGCCAGCAACATCACGTCCGAAGGGGTGATGGGGCCGGTTTGCCCGGCCGATTCGCCTAATTGCACAAAAGAGTCGATGATGGCGGTACCGATGTCGATACCGTTTTGCAGCAGCCACAGAAAAAAACCGAAAAACAGGATAAAGCGTACCGTTTCAGCAAAGAAATCGGCAATATCGCCCTTGCGGAACACCATCTGGATTCCGGTCCAAGTGAGGCTGATGGCGCCCAAGGTAAAAAACAGCCAAGTGGCGCGTTGTACCAAGACATCGCTCCATTTTTGTGCTTTATTCTTGAATTCCCTTTCAATCATGGAGAATTTTTGGGCATCACTGTCTACCGGCATCGATTCTTCGGCGACAGTGTCATTTTTCGGCGGGTTAATTAGCACCGCTTCCCCGCCGACGGACACGATTCTGGGCTCGGAGGCAGCCGATGGCTGTTCGACGGTTTGCTGTTTTGGCTCGGATGCCGCTGTCGGTTGGGGGTCCCCCCAAGCGCCGGCGGCAAACAGCAGCAGTCCCAGCAATAGTAGACAAAATGGCAACCAGCGTTGTATCCGGTGCGTCCAGGTTAGTGATGTCGAGACAGGCAGCGTGGCGGTAGCCATCACGAACTCCTTAATTCATGCAACATATTGATGACTAATGGCTCCAGAACAGTTTGGAAGAGGCTGCTTCCCGCGCCTGTTGGTCGATGAGCGCTTGTCGTGCGACAGCTTGGGCCTGCATATTCATCAACATCACTTGGCGCAGTTGCATGGTCTGATGTATTTGGGCGCTACGGAGTTGGTTGCCGTACTGGATCGCTTCCATCTGGCCTTTGGCCGATTGCGAAGCGCGTTGCAGCCGTTCCAAGGTCACCAGATCCTGTTGGATCGCGGTCAGTTGCTGGTCGATACCCAGCAGCAGGCTGTCGTTGGTCATTTTTTGCAGGGTGGAGATTTGGTCGCGGTTACGTTCCAGTTGTGCCCGTTCCGCTGCCGTGCAGCCGCGCAGGCGATAACAAGGCGAGCCCTTATAATATTCGGAAGACTGATAGCGGTTCAGTAGCTCGCGGATCTCCCCCAATTGTTGCCGTTTGGCTCGTAACTCCGCCATCGTTTGATTCAACCCGTCAATGGTTTGGCGGGTGCGGTCCCAAATATAGGCTGCCGGTGCCGCGGTATTGCGCAATTGGTTTTCGTACTGCTTCAGTTGCAGCCGGTATTGCTCGATCTGTTTTAACAGGGACTGTACGTCTTGCAGGGCAGAGATGGTGCTTTGGGTCACGTTGGCCCCGTCAAAGGTCGGGATGCCGCCGGCTTGGGCGGGCAGGGCGGATAAGCCCAGTGCGGCGATTGTGATGGCCACAGCAGATAATTTGGAAAGTTTCATGGATTCAACTCCGTTCTAAAGTTGGTATTGGGTAAAACGGGACGTTATATTCAGATTATTCTGCTTTTTTATATCTACCCATGTCGGGAGAAACCATTTCACCAGTGGTTGGGTCAATGGTAAATTGGAAGGTTCCACTGATTATTAGTGTGTCATCCAATAATTTGCCTGCTACTGTTGCTGTGTGTGAAGCAGTATGCGAAGGGTTACTCTCCGTAATTTTAACAATAAAGGCATCTTGGGAATTTTCATTCCGTTTAATTTCATATTGAAAGCGGTTGTCTGAACTTTGCCATTTCCCTACAAATTGTTCTCCCGGCTTGTCGCCGCAACCGGTCAGCAGCAGGGTCAGACCCAATAACAGTATGGATAACAGTTTTCTCATCATAAGCTCCTTATTACTTGGTTAGAACAGGATGTCTTTGGTCACTACTACGTTGAAGCGGTAGCCGGGACGGATTTCCAGTGTCGGCGACAGGTTCAGGTTTTTTTGCAGCGTTTGGGTAATGGCCTGGCCGAAGGTGGAGGCCAGGCTGGTGGACAGTTCGCTGCTGAAGGTGGTGGTGTTATTGTTGTTGCCGTGCCGGTCACGATCGGTGCCGTAAGATATGCCGGCACCAATTACCGACAGCAGCAGGGCATTGCCCCAAATCCGCATGTAGTGGTTATTGACCTTATCGTGGAAGCCGGGGTAGCCGGCGCCGTTGGAGCCGGGCATGGAGCCGATGTCTAAGGAACGGCCGTCCGGGAAAATCAGCCGGTTCCAGGCGATAAACAGGCGTTTCTGACCGTATGACACATTGTTGTCATACGAGCCGATCAGTTTGGTCCCTTGCGGAATCAGCAGGCGGCGGTCGGTACGGCTGTCATACACGTTTTGCGATACCTGCGCCATGACCTGGCCGGGCAGGTCGGAGTTGATGCCGCTGGTGGCGATGGCCGGAATGACCGATCCGGCCATCAAGGCGTTGGCATGGGCCCGTTCCGGTCGGTTGGCCAGCTGCCAACGGTTATCACTGGCGGCAGTATTGTTGTTGGCCACGGCCGGCTGTGGCGGGATGTTCAGATTGACTGGCGCATTGCCGCCGATCCCGCCGACTCCGTTACCGCCACCCCCCAATGCTTGGTTCAGCTGGTTGTAGGTATTCAGGGCGGCGGCTTGGTCGTTACCGTTGTTGAGGGCGTTGTCTGCCTCCTGCTGTACCTGTTGGATCTGTGCCAGTATCTCGTCGCGGTTGGTGGGTCCCGCCTGCGCCGCGCCGGCAAAGTTACTGCTGGGGGTGCCGGCGGTGGCTTGGACCTGGGTGGGCGATTTGATGGCGGCGGCCAGCATCTGCTGCCGGTTCTGCTGTGCTTCGTCGGGCAGATCGGGCGCCATCGGCGCCTGCGGTAGCGGCAGGGTCATCGGGGCATCGTCCGGCAAGGTTGGGTTGGGCGGCAGGCTGTCTAAATCCAGTGCCGGCAATTCCGGCGGGGCGGCACCGATCACACCGTTGGCCGGGGCATCGGCCAGGATGTTCTGCGCCAGTTTGCTGGAGTCGCCTTCGCCCTTGACTTGTTCGGCCAGCTGCCGGGAGGCTTGGCCTTTATTAATCGCGATTAAGGCAATAATCAGTGCGAAACCGACCAGGATGCCGCCGACAATGTACACTGGCAGGCGGTTGAGCCGGCGCACGGACGGCTGCCGTCCGGCGGTGTTGGGTGCGGCGGAAGGGGAGGAGTGGACGTTGAGCAGATCGTTGTCGTTGGCCATAACAGACTCCTATTTACGGGACCAGCTACCGGCGGGGGCGATGTTGCCATTGCTATTGACCAGGTAACCACGGGTATAGGTGGTGCGGCCGTCCACGGTGTAGCTGACCCGGTACAGTTCGCCGGCCACCTGATCGACTTTATCCAGTACCACGGACAGTCGGTTGGCGGCGGTGTTGCCAGGCACGCTGTCGGCCACCGCAAAGCCTTTTTCACGCAATGCTTGGCCGAGGTCTTTACCAAACGGATCGCCGCCGTCGAATACAAACAGGGTATTCGCCGCCGGGTAGTCGGCACTCAGTCGGGCGGTAACATCTTGTGCGACGTAGCGTTCCAGTGCGGCGGAATGGACGTAGGAACTCATGCTGCCGCAGGCGGCCAGCATGGTGCTCGCAATAAGGGCATACAGTGTTTTCATGGCTGTTTCCTAGTGATAACGACTTTGGATTGGTGGCGACCCACCCCGGTCAGTAACACGGCTTTATCAAAAATGGTGTCCACGATAAAACGGTCGCCGTCGAGTCGGTAATTGACCAGAGTGTCTTCGCCGTCGCGCACGATCAACAAGGTTGGTGCTTCGCCTTGGGCCATGCTGGCCGGCATCTGGATGAAGGTACGGGTGCCGTCGTTATACACGCGCAACGGTTTCCATGACGGTGAGTCGCCGCTGATGTTGTATTCGAAGTCCAGTTTGTCGATTTGCTGGCCGGAAGGCAGTACGTTAGAGGCGTTTTTCCAGGCTGCTTCCTGGCGGGCACGTTGCAAGGCGGCCTGTTGGTCTTCAGGATAGATGAAGCCGACTGCCGGCATGAAACGGCTGCGGTGCGATTTCAGCCGCAAATGGTAGGTACGGCGGTCGGTGGCGATAAACAGGGTAGTCTGTAGGCCGACATCGAACGGTTTGACTAGAATGTGCATCTGCGGTACGCCGTCCTTACCGGAAACGGCCGGCTGGATGTCCCAGCGGGCGGTATCGCCCGCATTGAGGCTGTTCAGTTGCTCGCCGGGTTGCAGGGCGATGTCGCATACCTGTAAAACCGCACACACGATGGAGGGGTTGGACCCCAAGGGAAACATGAGGCGGCCTTGTTCGCCCAATCCGGGCGGGGTCGCCATGCGGCCGTCGGAGGAAAAGTCGTGCGAGTAGCGCAAACCGGTGTTTTCTTGGCGGTTAAGCGGCGGGTTCGGGACATCTTTGAAATAGTCGTCTGCCATTTTGTCGGCGAAGGCGCTGCCGGCAACGGCACTCATCAATAGTCCGAGGATGAGGTGTTTCATAGTTGGGCTTCCCTTTCGGTTCAGGTTAATTGGTTAAGTGGCCGGAGACCAGGAGTAGTCTTTGATGTATAGGCCGACCGGGTTGCGCAGAATCTGCTCTTCATTGGTGGGCGGAACAAAGTAAATGGTAAACAGGCCGCGCATATTCTGCGGCGGTTTGGTTAAATTGCCGTCATGGGAGCGGGTGGTTTCTACCCAGTCGATTTGCCATGATGATTCCGACTGCCGCAGCACGGATTGGATTTCGACATTGACCAATACCGTTTCCGCCCGCTTGAACGGTGAGGCTTCCGCCGAACCGTTGAACCATTCGTTGGTCTTGGCGGTGGCGGCATCTTTGGGGTTAAGCATGCCGTAAGCGTCTTGGATGTATCGGCGCTGTAAAGATACGTCGGTGGTCACGGTGCGGGTATGAGTCAGCCAGCTGGCCAGCATGGCACGGGTAATGCGTTCGTCGGCCGGAGCGGCGCGGTCGGCGCGGCCGATCGATACGGTGCTGCCCAGTTTATCTACTTCGACCAGGTACGGTACAAATTTGGACTGGCTGCCGATATAGGTCATGCCGGCGATACCGGCCAGCCCGATCAATAGGCCGAACAGGCCGGCAAACTGCCACATCTGCCTTGAGGACACCATGTCCCCCATGATGAAGTTCCATTGTTTCCTGGCGTTTAAAAAGGGGTTGTCAGTCAATTCGTGCTGGCTTTTTTCCGAGCCACGGAAGAGGTTTTTCAATGACATGGTTCTGCTCTTTTAATAGGGGGTTGCATACTGATTGATGTCGATACCGCGGCTGATCAGCCACTGGTTCACCCAGTCGTCACCGAATTGATCGATGAATTTGTACATCAAGGCCAAGGTGTCGCCGTCCGATACCCCGACAAAGGCCAGTGATAACGGGCCAAGTGCCAGTTCAAACAAGCGGCGGCCTTGCGGTGAAGTATAGTAATACTGACGTTTGGGAATGGCGGTGGCGATGATTTCGATCTGCCGCTCGTTCAGCCCCATACGTTTGTACAGAATAGTGGCGTCTTCATCCCGGGCGAACGGATTGGGCAGGTAGATCTTGGTCAGACAGGACTCGTTTAATACATCCAAAATTCCGGATTTGGAGGCATCACTCAGACTCTGTGTGGCCAGCACGACGGCGCAGTTCTTTTTACGGAATACTTTGAGCCATTCGCGGATTTTTTCTTTGAACAAATCATGCCCCAACATGATCCAAGCTTCGTCGAGGAACATGAATGCCGGCGCACCGGTCAGTGACAGTTCGATACGGCGGAACAGGTAGAACATGATGGGTAGGCGGAACTTGTCATTCAGCGACATCAATTCTTCAATTTCAAAACAGCTGAAGGAAGACAGTTCCAGGTTGTCATTTTCCGCATCCAATAAATAGCCCATCGAGCCGTCTACAGTATAGCTTTTGAGTGCTTCGCGCACTTGGGCGTCCTGAATCGTATTGGAAAAATCGGATAGAGAATAAGACTGTTCGGCGGCATTGTTGCGAATGGCCGCCTCGATCTCGTTGCGACGCTGCGGGGTAACCTGCACGTCGTTGAGAATCATGATGGATTCGATCCAATCGGCTGCCCAGGCATGGTTTTGCGGGTCGCGAATCAATTGCAACGGGGCAAACTGCAAGGTGGTATCACGGTCGCCGATGCTGAAATGTGCCCCGCCGCAGGCTTTGGTCAGGGCTTCCAATGAACGGCCCTTGTCGAAGCTGTACACCCGCATACCGCGGTAGCGCTGTGCCTGTGCGGCCAAGGTGGCCAACAGGGTTGATTTACCGGCACCGATCGGGCCGAAAATCAAGGTATGCCCCACGTCGCCGACGTGCAGGTTTAAGCGGAACGGACTGGAGCCGGCGGTCACCACTTGCATCAAAGGTGGGGATTTAGGCGGATAAAACGGACAGGGGTTGTATTCTTGGCCGGTCCAAATGGTGCTGGTTGGAATCATGTCGGCCAGATTCAGGGTATTCAACAGCGGCCGTCTGACGTTTTCCACCCCGTGGCCGGGCAGGCTGCCCAGCCAAGCTTCCATGGTGTTGATGGTTTCGATGCGGGCGGAAAAGCCGAGGGTGTTGATTTCTTTTTCCGTTTGCCGCGCCATTTCCTCCAGACGCTTGCGATCTTCGTGCATCAGCACGATGACACTGGTGTAGTACCCTTGGCCGACCAAGCCGGATTTGGTTTCGGCCAGGGCATCTTCCGCATCATCCACCATCATCAGCGCATCTTGGTCGATGGCGCCGCTGTGGGTGTTGAACACTTGGTCGAAAAAGCCGCGGACTTTTTGCCGCCATTTTTTCCGGAATTTTTCTAAATGAGCGATGGCTTGGTGCTGATCTAAGAAGATAAAGCGGTTGGACCAGCGATACTCGATCGGCAGTTCGGCCAGTCGTGCCAAAATGCCGGGATAGGATTCCATGGCGAAGCCATCGATGGCCACGGTTTGGATATATTTGCCGCCGATCATCGGCACCACGCCGCCATATAGCTCTTGTCCACCAACCAAAGAATCGATGTACATCGGTGCCGCTGGCAGATTAATCGGATGGTTGCGGCCGGTAACACAGAACTGTATCCAGCGCAGAAAGTCATCTTGCGTGATTTCCGAACCATCTTCCTGCACCACACGATGCGATTTCAGACGGATTAACTCCAAGGGAATACTGAGGTTGGATTCGATGGTTTCGCAGGCTTGTTTGAAATGAGCCAGGGTGCGGTCCTGTTGGGCACGTTTGCTGGATTCTATCGAATCGTCATCAAACATCAGTTCCGCCACTTTTTTCTCGGCCAGTAACGGCGGGAAATAGGTGGCGACAATGACAAAATAGCCTTCATACAGGGTACCGATGGATTGGAACAGTTGTCGGCGTTCTTCATCGATGGCTTTTGCCACGGTATTGGGGAAGAAGTTGGCACCGGCTTCGGTGTATCCGGGTGCTGGCCGTCTGGCGGCATCAATATGCAGCATCCAGCCGTTACCCAAACCCGCGATGGCTTTATTGATACGTTTGGATACGTCTTCACGCTCGGCCGGCGTACTGCTGCCCAAGTCTTTGCCCCGATATATCCAAGCGGCCATCAGTGAGCCGTTTTTACCCAAGATAACGCCGTCATCAATCACCGCAGCATAGTTCAGCAGGTCGGCCAAACCTTCTTCGGTCGACCGGTGCTGTTTCAGTTGCATGGCGGAGGTAACGGCACGTACCCGTATAAATAGGCTGACCAATAAAATCAGCCCAACCGCGCAGATACTCAGCAGCAATAGGTAAATCATTTGTATCTAGCCCCTTGGGTTGCGGAGTTATTGCGGAAGGGTGTGGCTCTCGGTGGGTAATAGCTTTTGTATTTGGTAATGGCACGTAAGCCAACGAAACGCAGTAATGGGTCGTATTTGGCCAAGCGGCGCAGTAGGTACAGTGCCAGTACCCAGAAAACCAGACCGATGATGGCGGCATATAAATTTTGCGAGGCTACTACCAACACAAAGGTCAGCAGCATCGACATTTGCACCATTTCCCGGTCGCCACCTAGGAAAAGGTTGGGTCGGTTTGCCACGCGACGGATTGGAATGGTTCGGATCGGTCTCATGCCGATGCCTCCTGTGTCGAATTAAGAATGGGGAGAGTAGGTATATCCGAGGGGAGTCGCAGTCGGTGAAGCTTGGGCAGAAACGGTTATTTCGGCACCTGAGTCGAACAGATTAGTCATCAAGTTTTGGGCACCGACCAGCAGGGACATCACCAAGACGATAAAAATCAATGACCGGAAGAACGCATTCAATTCACCGCCGAAAATCAATACTGCACCGGCCACCACAATGCCGATAATGGAAACGGAAAAAGCGACAGGGCCAGTCACCGATTGACGCAGTTTGGTCAGCCAACCTTCATACGGTAGGCCGCCCCCTTGTGCGGCCGAAGCGAAAGCCGATTGGGTAAACAACAGAAGCAGAACGGTAAAAACGAGCAACATGAATAAGTATTGGCGAGACAGAGTTAATTTCATAGTAAAACCTTTATATTTTTATAAGTGGGGAAAATAAAGTGGAAACGCGCAGTGAAAGTTAATCATTCGGTCGGTGGTATGTTAAATGCCTCCTTGGGGTTATAAATACTCAAAATCAAACGACTTATCGTGATGATTATAACCGCTAATTTTGATGATTTCTCGGATTTTCCTCCCGGTGTTTCGGTCTTTTGAAATAAAAACGATGATGTTCACGACTTGGGCAATCAGTTGCCGGATTTCGGTAGGGTGGAATGGGTTGCGAGTAATCAACCCTTCCAATCTCTCCAGGCCCAGTACCGCCGAGTTGGCGTGTACTGTGGCTACCCCGCCCGGGTGACCGGTATTCCAAGTATCCAGCAGGTCCAATGCTTCAGCACCACGGACTTCACCCACGACAATGCGATCTGGACGAAAACGCAGGGCGGTCCGCACCAGTTTGGTCAAATCTGCCGCCATCGTGGTATAGACATGCACCTTGTTGGGCGAGTCACAACGGATTTCACCGGTATCTTCCGAAATATAAATACGTTCGTTTGGGTGTTGATCGGTCATTTCCCGGATGATGCCGTTGACTAAGGTGGTTTTACCGGAACCGGTACCGCCGATAACCAAAATATTGCTTTTATCGGTTATCGCCTGTTGGATTATCGACTTTTGCTGTTCGGTCATGATGTCGTTGGCCACATACTCGTCCAATGTAAATACCCGATTGGGTCGTTTACGGATGGTGAAGGACGGGGTAGTGGTGACCGGCGGCATGATGCCGGTAAAACGGCTGCCGTCAATCGGGAACTGACTTTCTAAGATGGGATCGGCTTCATTGACAGTTTTGTTGTAATAGCCGGCAATGGTTTTGATGACGCTTTCCGCGCGACTGGAATTGAAGCGTTTGCTCATTTCCGGGTCATAGACCATGTCCTGACCCTGTTCTTCCCAGAAGATCGATGATGAGCCATCTTCATTGGGATTACACATCACTTCCAACAGGTTGGGATTCAGGAATTTCTGTAAAAATTCCTGACCCAGATCCCGTTTCAATTTTTCAAGCGCCCTACCCTTTCGGCTGGCGACGCTGTCTTCTTGATGATCATTCATAAAGCATTTTCCCTTGGTGTATTATACAATACGATATAATGAAGTGTAAAAGAATTTGAACCAAGCCTTAACGAATAGGCAAAAAAATACCCATTTTGTTGTAAAATGGGGTATTATTCTTGCATTCAGCAGTTGCGAAAGGGCTATTTTTTGCGTTTTAGCTCTTTAATTGCCTCAGCCCCCCATTTTTTGACGGTAAATGCCCGGTATTTGGGTAGGATAACGGTTACACATTCATAGTTGTCCGGCAATATAGGCATATATTGCCTATCTTTGGACAACATGGCCAGGTAATCGGCATCCAAGTCATGGTGAGTCAGTAAATAAGGCAACGGTGTTTCCAATGCGGCAGCAATGGAGGCCATGGTTTCTAAAGTAGGGTTGCCTTGCCCCCGGGTAATTGAGGACAACAGGCTGGCTGATAGCTTAGCTTTGGCAGCTAATTCTTGGTGGGTCATCTTTTTTTCCACAGCCGTATTGAGTACGTTGGTGAAAAAGATGTGGTGGTAACTCATGGGGAAATTTTAGCGGCTAAAATTTAATTTCAGTAGTATAACAAACAACGGAGGGTGTATGAACAAGTTCCTTATTTCTGGCCGAACTACCAAAGACTTGATATTGGAAACGACTGCCCACGGTAAACCGTTTACCGTCCTGACCATAGCTGAAAATTATGGCTATATAAAAGATGGTCAAAAAGTTGAATCCGTTAATTATTTCAGAATTTTAGCTTACGGCGAACAGGCAAAAAATGCGGTTAAATTCTGCGGCAAGGGTTCCTACCTGCTGATCGAGGCTCGAATTGAAAATGATAACTACGAAAAAGATGGGCATAAGATCTATAAAGATGCCATGATTGCCAGACGTATCGAATACGCGGCCTTGAAAGCCCCGGCCGGCAGCAGCGCAGCAGAAAATCCGCCAGCTTTTACCTATGATCCCGAACAGGAAGTGAAATAATACAGGGTTTGTTTACCCCAGGGAAAAGCTGTGCCAGGGCAGGATATCTCCCCCTGCCCTATCCAACAAAAGGAAAACTGATGAAAACAGAGAATAAATCCACAACCGACTTGGTACAGGCGAGGCAAGAAGAGCATCGCCGGCGCAGCTATTTGCAGGAAAAAGGTATTAACCCAGACGGGGAAATGGTGATTCAAGACCTGTTTGGCCGTACCTTATTCGGCTCGTCTCATCGCCAGCTGCCCAATGACTTTGCCAGGTCTTGTTTATTCACGGCCCGGCACCCCAAAATCCCGAGGAAAACATTTAGTCGTGCAAAGTTATTTCATGTTTCAGAGAAAATCGAAATCCTTTATACCGGTATCGAATTACGGTCCATTGACGATGAACTAATTTGGATGCAGCTGGTGGAGTATTGCCGCTCCGCCCCATTGGGCGATTATATCGAATTCGATATTAGACAGCTGATTAAAGACATCGGCTGGGGAACTGCCGGAACTTATTATAAAAAAGTCAGGGAATCCATCAGCCGGATGAAGGCGACAGAAATTTATATCAAAAACAGCAATGCCTTCGGTATCAGCGGAGGACTGTCCCTTATCGGCGATTATGTTGGATACGCCAACCAAGACGGACAGCCTACTCGTTATCAAATCAGTATTGATAAAAACTTGATTCTGCTATTTGCGGGAGAGACCTTTACCAATATTCCTTGGAGTCAATACAAACAGCTGTCGCCCATGGCCAGACGGTTGACCGATTATGTCTTTAGCCATCGGCAACCCAACCCCATCCAAGTCACCACCTTTTTGGCCATGTGCGGTAGCGACCAAATCGACTCTCCCTCCAAAACCCAAAATCATAGTGCCAAAAAAGTCTGTGCCGAATTGGTTGATAAACAATTGGTCAAGGCGGCGTTCGTTCACGATGGCCGGATTATTGTAGAACGTTAACCTCTCTCGGTCTAAAGGCCGGGTTTCTATGACTATCAGCCATATCCTGTCCCCAAGTTCGTTTCTTAGTGAGGCGTTGGCATTGTGGAAAACTACGCATGGTGCGTAATCTTAGCTGCCAAAAAATAGGATGCTGCGTAATCTTAGCTGCCAAAAAACAGGAAAAACCGGGAAACTGCGTAATCTTAGCTGCCTAGCATCCTAAAACACGGTATTTGCGTAATCTTAGCTGCCCAAATAGGCTGTTTCAGCCGTACGTCATATAGGCGAACTAAATGAAAACAAAAAAAGCCGTTAATTTTAGCTAAAGTTATGTGGATAACCTGTGGAAAACTAATAATTCCGCCTAAAATTTAGGCAAAAAGTGCGTAATCTTAGCTGCCATCTGCGTAATTCTAGCTGCCCTCGCGCGTAATCTTAGCTGCCAATTTGCGTAATCTTAGCTGCCAAACCGCGTAATTTTACCTGCCTACCCATTTGTAATGCCATGATATGACTAATAAAAAACACCCATTTTTTTGCCCTAACCTATTTCTAACCTATATATAACCTATGTTGCTTCGCAACTTCACCTAGTCTGTCGGCTTCGCCGATTTGGACAACTTCATTATTTGCCTGTCAGCCTACCGGCTGATTTAGATTGTTTTACCCCAAGGGGAAATATGGCGCTCATCGAACTTTCTGCATTACTCACACCGTATCAAGCTTATTCCGTCCGGATTTGGGATAAAGAAAACCGACAAAAGGCAGGTTTGCCATCTAGAGCAGAAACGGCAGCTGACCTAGCTGAGAAAATCCGGCCAGAGTGTTTTTTACCCTTCCCAGAGTGGTCGGTGCCTACCAAGGAAGAAGTCACCGCTTTATTGGATATATCCGGTCTGACCCAAAAGCAAGCAGCAACCTTAGTGGGGTTGAAAGATAACAATGGGCGTACTTTTAGGCGGTTCACCATGGGGGAGACCCCGATAGCTTATGCTTACTGGTTTATCTTATGCCAATATGCAGGCTTATCAAACAATTACAAAAATATTTAGATTTTAGCGGCTAAAATTATTGTGCTATAGGTTATTTTAACCTATAATATAGCCATATTTGATATGGAGGTAGCGATGAAAACCATCGTGGTAGCCCAGCAAAAGGGTGGGGTCGGCAAAACAGCACTTGCGCTACATTTGGCTTGGTTTCTAACCGAGCGTAAGAGCAGCAAAGTGTTATTTATTGATTTAGATACCCAAGGCAATGCGACTTATTCCTTGTCTGGGGTAAAACAAATTGTCGGTATGGGTAGCGGTAACTTATTTTCGGCTGATTTGACGGTTACCTATGATTTCTCTGATTCTCCCCTGGTGTTACTTCCGGCCGGCAGTATGCTGGCCAATATCCAAAACCTGTCTTTACAGGAAGCCGCATCTGCCTTTTTGAGTAATTTTAATGCCATTAAGGAAATGGGTTATTTTGATTACTGCGTGATTGATACCCCGCCGAGCTTAGGCAATGCTTTGGCCGCCGCATTGATGGCTGCTGATTTTGTGGTGTGCCCGATTGAACCGGAAACTTATAGTATCCAAGGTATTGGTCAAATGGCATTAACCATTAATAACATCAAAAAAATCAACAAGAACCTGACCTTTTTGGGATTGTTGCCAAGTAAAGTAGACATGCGTAATCCACGGCATATCAAACATTTAGCACAGATTAAGAGCCAATACAGTGATTATTTGATTCCGGTATCTATTGGTTTACGCAGCAGCATTGCTGATGCGGTTGCCTCCAGTGTCCCGGTGTGGCACATCAAAAGGACTGCGGCCCGAAAAGCGGCCAAAGAAGTGAATGCAGTTGCCGAATATATTTTTACAAGAATGCGAGGTTAATGATGATGAATTTAGACAGCCTGGAAGATTTAAGTTCTTTGTTGAACGCTCCTGCTCCGGTTACCGGGGTTCCCTTATTGCTTAAATTGAGCCAAATACAGGAAGACCCCAATCAACCCCGGAAAATTTTTGATGAAGAGAAACTGCGAGAGTTGGCGGATAGCATCAAAGTACGTGGTGTAAAAACCCCCATTTCCGTGCATGAGGACGAATCAAATCCCGGTTTCTATATCATCAACCACGGATCACGGCGTTACCGGGCATCCATGATGGCTGGAAAAGAGACGATCCCGGCATATGTCGATGGAGATTACACATTTTTGGATCAACTGGTTGAGAATATCCAACGGGATAATTTAACGCCAAGGGAAACAGCGGATGGCATAGCATTGATGCTTAACTCAGGAATGAAAAAAGGCGAAGTAGCCAAAAGACTGGGTAAATCTGCCGCTTTCGTTAGCCAACATGTTGCTTTGTTATCGTTGCCAGAACCGGTGGCCGCTGTCTTTAACGCGGGAAAGGTTAGTGATGTGACGGTAGTCAACGAGTTAAATACTTTATATGGGCGGTATCCGGAGGCAGTAGAGGAGTTGCTACAGAATGAAGATGATATTACTCGTTCCACCATCCGGCATTTCAAGGAGTTTTTAAAAGGGGACCCATCTGCCGAAAAAGAAAGTGAGGCAGTGTCTGCCCCGGAAATTAACGCCAAGAAAGATAAGCCAGCCGACCCGAAGAAACTGAAAAAAGCGATTGTGCAAGTGATGTATCAAGGACAGCTGGCGCGGTTGATTTTGAATAAGCGGGCGCATAATACGGATGAAGTCTGGTTGCAATTTGAGGAATCCGGTGAGCAGGAATCGGTACCGTGTGCTGAGATTTCCAGTATTGTGGCCGTTATTGAAGGATAAGAAAGGATAAATAATGCAACTGAATGATGAACAGAGACGCGAACTTGAAGAAAATATGAAGCAAACAGACGCCATTTTAGCGTTGGAGGGATTTGAAAAGACCGAAGAGAGTCGGGCCAGAAATAAAGCTGTTTTAGCTGGTCGCTTTACTCATGAGGAACTGGCTGAATTGATGCTTGCCTATGCTCAAAAACATAAAACTATTGAAGGATTTAATCAAAGTATGGGAATAGATTAAGGAAGTATTGTGGCAAGCGTATATAGGGACAATAATGGGGTGCTGAAGAATAAGCTAGGGATTACTGATGCTGATGAATTGCGTAAATTGGAGTACGCCCTTACTGAAGAAAAGATAAACGGGATTCTATCAAAGGGAAGTTTGGGAAACATACAAGGTTACGGTTTGGAACGGCAGCAGGCTATTCACCAACACTTATTTGAAGGTATCTACGAGTGGGCAGGCAAGGTACGGACTGTACCTTCCAGCAAAGGGATGGGTGGCGGTTTAGTGTCCATATTCGCCGATCCGGATGAAATCCACCAGGTTTGGGGTTTATTGGAGCAGAAAACCGCCCGTTTTGCCCGAGCCGAAAATCTGAGTTTTGAGCAAAAATTAGAAGAGTTGACCGATATATTTATCCAAGCCAACCATGCCCACCCCTTTCCGGAAGGGAATGGCCGCAGCTTACAAGTATTCATGCGCCAGCTGGCAGCCGAGCAGGGTATCCGTTTGGATTACAGTAAAAACGATAAAGACGAGTGGAACTATGCCAGCGCCATAAGCGGGGTATATGGGGTATTTTGGGAGGACAATGGAGAGAAATACGTGAATCCCCTGCCGTCAAACAAGGAACCGATTAAAGCTATTTTCCGTAATATGGCGACCCCTATGCAGACTTTGAATCAGACACCCCAGGAAAATATAAACGTGGAGAAGCAGCGGGTGGTAGTCATGAACAAGACTTACCTGCTGGAAACCGAGCAGAACGGCAAATGGCAGACGGTAAGTGTCACTCCTGCCCCCAAAGGGATGAAGCCAGGGGTTTATTTGCTGCATACGGCCAAAGAGGCGGCAGAAGGCCAGGAATATGATGGCCAGATTGTGCACAAGGATAAAAATCATGTGTTCCAAAAAACCGCATCTGGAATAGTCAAACATCCGGCTAAAGCGTTTGTCCAGCTGCCGGAATTGGGTGCCACGGTTTCGATAAAACGCCAAGGGGATAAGGTTGTGGTGGCGGAAAGCCGGGGGCGGAAATCAGGCCGCCGTATCTAAATTTTAGCCGCTAAAATCTTGGAGGACATCATGAGCAGTGACAGTGGATTGGTTAAAGCAGATGCCCTACTCCATGAGGCAAGGGATGATGTGGCCGCATTCGATAGTTTGTTGGAAAAGCGGGCACAGCTAGAATATGAATTTAATAGTCTGGCCGATGCCTGCCTGCTGGAAAAAGTAGCACAGGTGGAACGTATCGAGGAACGTTTGGAAGCCATGATTGCCCGCCAGCGCGATAAAATTCAAAGCCTGCAAAATCACAAACCAGGATTATTTAAGCTACCTAAGGCAAGAGGGGTTTGGGCTGACCAATGCCAACAGGCGCAGTCGCGATTGTTGATGTTGGCCGACCGGCTAGAAGATGTTCAAGAGCTCAAGCATGGTATGGGTAGCAAAAATTCCCGGTTACAGGTGTTGGCAGTACAAAAAACCAGGATGAATCACCAAGAGTTGGCACAGGAATTGGATGAGGCCCAAGTTGCGGTACGAGTGCACCGCTTGCATCAGCAACAGTTGGCCAAGAAAAAACAGACCCAGAGCATGGGTCTGGGTCAGTCCTTGACTATTGAGCATTAGAAAGTAAATTTTAAAACCAAAATCAGCACAGCGAGCATGACCAATGCC